>NZ_JAZHPF010000005.1:0-15000 GCF_036543075.1 Deinococcus sp. YIM 134068 | reverse complement strand
ACGCGCCGCACCACATACGCCGTTGATCGCCTCCGGAGGCATCCGCACCGGCCTCGACGCCGCCCGTGCCCTCGCCCTCGGCGCGCGGGTGGTGGCGGTGGCCCGGCCCCTTCTCGAACCGGCGCTGGAGAGCGCGGAGGCGGTGGAGGCGTGGCTGACGCGTTTCGTCCACGAGTTGCGGGTGGCCCTGTTCGTTGGCGGGTACGCGAGTGTGGACGTGGTGCGGGGAACGGCGGCAGGGGTGGAGTGAGTGGGGAGGACAGGTCTTGAACTTGTCTCCCCGGTGGGAGCAAGAGAGGTCGCGCCTGAACTCCCCGGCGTCTGCCCCTGATCTGATGAGCGAAGGTCCGGGCCTCCCTCACCCTCCGACCGCTTCCGCGTCCTCTCTTTCTGCTTCTACCACCCGCTCCACCCGCGCCCCCACTCCGGTCAGCACCTCGTACTCCACCGTACCTCCCCACGCGGCCACGTCCGTCACCGTGACTTCACCCGCGCCCCAGACCTCGGCCCAGTCGCCGGGGCGCACGTTCAGGCCCGTCACGTCCACCATGAACTGATCCATGCAGATGCGGCCCAGCACGGGGCGGCGCTCGCCCGCCACGAGGACGTGGGCGCGGCCCGTGGCATTGCGGGGGTAGCCGTCCGCGTAGCCGAAGCCCACGGTGGCGACGGTCGTCTCCCGCGTGGCCCGCCATAGCCCGCCGTAGCTCACGCTCTCGCCGGGGCGGACGGGGTGGACGTGGGTGACGCGGGCGCGCAGGGTCATCACCGGGATCAGGGGTGCGACCTGACGCAGATGCGCGGGCGCGAACCCGTAGGCGGCGAGGCCGGGGCGCGCGAGGCCCAGGCCCGGCAGCGGCCCGAGACTCAGCACCCCGCCCCCGTTCGCCGCGTGGGCGAGGACGGGGGGCAGATGGGCGAGCACCCCCCGGAAGCGAGCGAGCTGCTCGTGCGCGAAGCTCAGGTCCGGCTCGTCGGCGGTGGCGAAGTGGGTGTACGCGCCCTCCAGCAGTCCCCGTTCGGCGAGGCGTCGCCCCACAGCTGCGGCCTCCTCCGGGCGGGCACCGAGGCGGTTCATGCCGGTATCGACCTTCAGGTGCGCGCGGGCGTGGGCGGGCAGGGCGTCCGCCTCCTCCACGGACGCGACGGGCAGCCGCACGCCGAGGTCGGCGAGGGGCCGCACCTCCTCCGGCGTGGGCGGGGTGAGGAGCAGGATGGGCTTGCCGAGGCCCAGCGCCGCGAGGGTCGCCGCCTCGCGGGGCACGGCTACCCCAAAACCCCACACGCTGGGATGACGGGCCGCCACGCGCGCCACCGCCTCCAGCCCGTGCCCGTAGGCGTCGGCCTTGACGGGCAGGAGCAGCCGCGCCCCCGCCCGCCGCGCGAGCGCCGTCAGGTTGCCCGCCAGGGCGGTTTCGGAGATCAGGGCCTGGGCACGGGCGAACATCCCCCGCATGGTAGGCGTCCGGTGGGGGAGGCGTCACGGATGGTCGGACGGGCTGGGAGCGTGGTCGAGCGGAAGGTTTATGGGAACGGGTGTCAGAGGCTGATTCCGCTGGCCTTTCCTTTGAACGCCCGATGTGACCTGCGGATCGGGCAAAAGGAGTGTTCTGACCGTCTGAGAAAAGGGCGAGCGTGGCTCGCTCCCCCTCTCCCCGACCCCCTCCCGCAAGGGGAGAGGGAGAAACAGGGCTGTTCCGCACGCCGACTCTGTAGTACACATCAGGCGTTACAGGACGAGTCGTCCCAGACCCACGTGAGGGGCGGAGCAGGCCCGCCGCGTGGAGCGTCCCCGCCTTCCGAACTCGGCAGGGACACCCCTGGACGGGGGAAGTGACCCGGCAGTTTTTCAGACCGAGCGCCCCGTGTATGCTGACCTCACGTGACCCCGCGCCGCGCCCTTCCCCGCACCGCGCTCGTGACCCTGGCCGTCCTGGCGGGGGGATGGGCTGCGGCTCAGGGAAGTCCGGCCTCGGTCGGTCTCCTGCCCCTCGTGTCGGTCGGGCAGGGGTGGCCGCAGACGCAGGAGACGTATGTGATCCGTGTCGGCGCGGCAGATGCGGGCAAACCGCTGGGGCTGGAGGCCTACAGCCCCGGCTTCAACCTCGCCGATAACTCACAGAACCGGGGCAACTTCCTGGGGGACGAACCGCCGGGCGGGGGGGTGCCCGCCGAGAGCACCTTCACCCTCACCGGCCCCGGCGGCACGGTCGCCGAGCGGCGCTTCCCGGCGGGCCGCGAGCACACCTGGGAGAGCCTCTACGGAGGTGGCCTTCCGGCGGGCACCTATACCCTGCGCGTGGGGAGCCGGGGCGGCAAGAACGCCTTCGCGTTGCGGGTCGCCCCGCCCTTCGTGCTGGAGACGAGCGCCTTCTCGGTGGGCGCGCGGGGCAGCGAGAGCGCCCCCCTCCTCGCCGCCCGGCTGAACGTGACCGCCGACTGGGTGGGCAAGGTCCTCACGGTCTCCAACTACGACATCGACGGCGCGCGGGAGGCCGAGACATGGGTCGTCCTGCCCGGCGGACGGCGGGTGAACCTCACGCCCAGCGAGAACGGGCGCGCGGCCACCGACCGCTTCACCGTCGCCGCCGACGCGGTGGGCGAGTGGCAGGTCTTCCTGCGGGCGCTCCCGACGACGCGCCAGCCCTCCAACGCGATTCGCTACGCCTTCCGGCTGGGCGGGCAGCTCGTGCGGGCGCGGGTGGGCGGCTTCACGCCCCCGGCGAACGCACGGCTCACCAATCAGCTCCTCGTGGACGTGGTGGACCCCCAGGGCCGCCCCATCCCCGGCGCGAGTTACACGCTGGTGGGCGGCAACGTCGTGCGGCCCAACCTCCCCGAAGGGTACGTGCCCGTGGGCAGCACGATTCTGGAGGGCACCGCCAACATCGTCTCGCCGACCGAGATTCGTTACCAGCCCGGCTTCAACCGCCTGCGTTTCGTGGCGCGGATTTCACGCGGACAACTGACCGTGGAGGCCGTCGCCGTGTACGGCACCCAGCGGCTGCCGCTGACGGGCCTGACCGTCGGGGTGGGGGGGCAGACGGTGAGGACGCCCGGCAGCGTCGTCCTGCGCCCCGGCGACTACCCCCTCACGCCCGCCGCGCTGCCGGGGGCCACCCTCGCCCCCCTCCCGCCCGTCCGCGTGCCCGACAACGGCACGGCCCGCATCACGCTGGAGTACGGGGTGCAGGCCGAGGTCACGCTCGTCACGACGCCCGACGTGGTGGGCGCGTGCGACGTGACGCAGCTCACCGCGACGGCCCGCACCGAGTTCCCCTACCGCGTGCCGGGCCGCCTGCGCCTCACGCTGCCGACGGGCTGGGCAAGCGACTACCCGCTGGAGGCACCGGGGGAGTTCGACGCCTCGTCCCCCCTGCGCCTGCGGGTGCCCGTGCGGGTGTGCCGTTCGGGCAGCGCCGAGGCCCTGCTCGACCCCCTGGGTCTGCGGACGACCGGGCAGGCGCGGGTCCGCAACCCCGGCGGGGCCAACGTCACCCGCGCCGTGCAGGGCGGGGGCCGGGCGCGGCTCGACAAGACCGTGGAACCCGCCGCCGGGCGCGGCTACACCGTCACCCTGACGCTGACCGTGGACCGCGCCCTCCAGAACGTGCGCCTCACCGACCCCCTCCCCGCCGGGGGAGCGGTGCCCGCCACGCGAAGCCCCGTCACTGTGCGCGGTCCCGCCATTGCGGGCGTCACCCCCCGTCTGGAGGGCAACACCATCGTCCTCGCCCGCGTCGTCCCCGGCACGTACACCCTGACCTACACCCTCGTCACCGACCAGCCCGCCGATCAGGTCGTCACGCCGCCCGACCTGAGCTGGTGAGGGGCGGCTTCGGGGTCGTCAGTCGCCAGAGGGAGGGGCAACGTGCCACAAAAGGGGTCGTTCTCCCTCTCCCCCTGCGCGAGAGGGCGCGACGTGACGACGCCATCGCTAGGAAGATGCCCTCGCCCGTCCATCGGCCTCCCAACGCCATGCCTGTTCACCCCCTCCCAGCCTCCCCCCAGGGGACGCCTGATGTGCAAGAGAAAGTAGGCGTCCTAGACGTGCTTTCTTCTCCCTTCCTCCTTGTGGGGGAGGGTCGGGGAGGGGGGTGACGAGCGGCGCTCGTCTTCCTGCGGGACGGCGAAAACGCCTCAACTCCCCGACGTGCAATTCACATCTGGCGTTCAAGGGGGAGGGGCACCAACGAGACGTGGCGGCCCTTCCTGCCTTTCCTGGCGGCTGGCGACTCCCCCTCCCCCGTCCCACCATTGTGGAAAAAGACGACCCCATCCCTTGATTTTTGAGTTACCCTGTCCTCATGAGGCGTTTGTGCCTGTGGCCCGCCGTCGCCGCGCTGCTGAGCGCGTGTGGCGCGCTGGGAACGCCGCTCACCCCCACTGCCGGGGACCTGCTCGCCGCGCCGACAAGCCTGCAAGTCGGGAGCCGCCGCCTGAGCGCCGAGGCCGCACCGTCGCTGAGTGACGACCTCTTCCGCGTGCGGGTGCAGGTGCGGACGAAGCGGGGCAGGGTGCCCGCCCTCGCCGTGACGGGCGTGTACGTCGTCACCGAGAACGGCGTGTGGACCGCCCCCGTCGCCGAGCGCGACCGCCGGGACTGCGGTGGGGACCGCTGCCTCCAGGGGACCGGGCGCGGGGCCGCCGATGGCCTTCATCCCGGCGAGGGCGTGCAGGTCGTCGTGAGTCTGGAGGACGAGACGGGCCGGGTGCTGTGGCTGCGGGACGCGCGGGCGAGGGTGGAGTGAGCGGTCAGCCGTCAGCGGTCAGCGATCAGCCGTCAGGAGTCACCACCCCGTCGCGCACCCGCAAGGTGTAATCGGCGAGGGCCGCCACGTCCCGGTCGTGGGTGATGAGGAGGACGGTGCGGCCTGAGCGCGCGGGGCCGAGGAGAAGTTCGAGGACGCGCTCCCCGGTGCGGGTGTCGAGATTCCCGGTCGGTTCGTCGGCGAGGAGGAGGCGCGGGTCGCGGGCCAGCGCGCGGGCAACGGCCACCCGCTGCGCCTCCCCGCCCGACAGTTGCGAGGGCAGGTGCCCGGCCCGTGACCCCAGCCCCACCCCGTCCAGCAGCGCCCGCGCCCGCTCGCGCCGCTCACGGGTGGGCACGCCCGCCAGCGTCATGGGCAACTCCACGTTCTCCAGCGCGGTGAGGATCGCCACGAGGTTGTGGTTCTGGAAGACGAAGCCGTAGTTCGCCAGCCGGAAGTCCGCCCGCCCCGCCTCGGAGAGCGCGTGCAGGTCGGTGCCGTCCACCGTCACCCGCCCCGTGGTGGGGGTGTCGAAGCCCGCGAGCAGGTTGAGCAGCGTGCTCTTGCCGCTCCCGCTGGGGCCGACCACCGCCGTCAGACCGGGCGGAAAGGCGTGCGTGAAGGGCGCGAGGGCCGTCACTGTACCCTCGCCGCTGGGGTAGACCCGCGACAGGTTTTCCACGCGCAGGCCGCCGCCGTTCGCCTCCTCGGCTGACGGCTGAGGGCTGACGGCTGACCGCTCCCCCCTCACACTCGCCCCAACGCTTCCGTGATCTGGAGGCGGCTCGCGCTCCGGGCCGGGAGGAGGCCGGACACCAGCCCCAGCAGCAGGCTGATGCCCAGCGCCAGCAGCGTCAGCCGGGGCGTGAGGGCCGCCGCGTCGATTCCGGCGAGGTTCTGCGTGTAGGCGTTCACGGCCCAGATGCCGCCCAGCCCCAGGATCAGGCCGCCCACGCCGCCCGCCAGCGCCAGCAGCAGCGACTCGGTGAGGACCAGCGCCCGCACGAACGCGGGCCGCGCCCCGATGGCCCGCAGGGTGCCGAACTCGCGGGTGCGCTCGAAGACGCCCATCATGACCGTGTTCGCCACCGCCAGCCCACCGACGATCAGGGCGATCAGGGAGATGCCGAAGCGCACCGCGTCGCTGATCCGCAGCGCCCGCTCCACGAAGGAGAGGAAGTCCGATTGCGTCTGCGCCTCCAGATTCAGCCGCTCACCGAGCGTGGTCGCCACCGCCCGCGCGTTCCGGGGGTTGTCTAGCCCCAGCGCGACGAGCGACACCCGGCCCAGCGCCCCCTCCGCCCGTTGCAGGGTGTTCAGCGGCAGGAAGATGAAGGAGTCCACCAGCCCCGACTCCGGCGCGAGGACGCCGACCACCCGCACCCGGTTGCGGCGGTTGAGGTTGAGGACCGAGCCGACCCGCAGCCGCAGGTTCTGCGCCGCCTTCGCCCCGACGACCGCCACGCCCCGGCCCTCGTCCGCCGCCGCCAGCGCCCGCCCGGAGGCCGGAGTCACCTTCGGGAAGACCACGCCGATGCCCTGCGCCGCCGGGAGACCGTACAGCACGACGCTCTGCGTCACGTCCAGGCTGCCGCGCACCGTCATCACGACGGGCGTGACGGAGGTGATGCCCAGCTCGCCCGCCAATTTCTGAATGTCCTCCACCGCCGTCTGCGGCAGGTTCGGCTGGGGCGCGAAGCCCTGCGAGAAGCCGCTGAGGCTCACCTGCACGTCCGGCCCGATGCCGCCGAGTTCCGCCGTGAAGACCTTGCGGATGCCCTCGCCCAGCGACAGGAAGACCACCATGCTCGCCACCGCCACCGTGATCCCCAGCGCGGTGAGCAGCGTCCGCACCGGACGGCGGGTGAGTCCCCGCCACGCCAGCGCCCAGATATCCGACCCTTTCACGCGCCCCAGGCTACGCCGTTGGGGAGGGGAGGACGGCGGGAACGGTTGCGGTTGGGGATGGCGACGGAGGAGTTTGCTCCTCCCCCCTTGCGGGAGAGGCCGGGTGGGGGGTGGCAAGCGACGCTTGCCCAGTTGTGGGACGGGAAGAACCTTTCCACGCCTCCCATCTGCCCCCGCTACACTGCCTCCCATGAGCGAAGTTGTGCCAGTCGCGCGGGCGGAGTCCTCGCCGGCCTTGCGGCTGCTGATGTGGGGTGCGCTGCTGGTCCTCTTGGCAGCCGCCCTCGTGCCAGTGAGCTGGGAGGAACCTCCGCCGCGCTGGCCGCTGCTGGCCCTGGCCGCCGGATTGGCCGTATGGTTTCAACTCGCACCGCGCCGCCTCGCCTATACACTGGAGTCGAACGCCCTCATCATTACCCGCCTGACAGGCCGCACTGTCCTTCCCTACACGCAGATCACGGCGCGGCGCTCGGCGGGACGGCTGGGGATTCGGACCTTTGGCACGGGTCTGCCCGGTTATCTCACCGGACATTTCACCTTCGGGCCGGATACCGTCTCACGAGTTCAGGCGGCGGCGAGCCGGAGTGCGGAAGGCGTGGTCGTGGAGCGCGGGGGCACGGCCTTCTTCCTCACCCCCGCCGACCCGGACGCCTTCCTGCGGTCGCTGGCGGAACGCGGCGTCACGGTGACGGCGTGACCCTGACCCTCCTGCCCGACCTCGGCGACCTGCTGCGGCTGCACCCCCAGTACAACGCGGGGACGGTGGTGGAACTCCTGCGTTTCCTGCGCGCATCCGAGGTCATCTGGGCGACTGGCCCCGACCCCGACCATCCCCTGCGTGACGCCCTGCCCGCCGCCCGTATTTGGGTGCGGGAGGTGGAGACGGGCGAGGTGCCCGGTCAGGCCGACGCCGAGCACGACCAGCTCGTGTCCTTCCTCGGGCAGTACCCCCAGGGCCGCGAGCGGTTGCGGGCGGCCTCGGCGGCGGAGCGCGAGTTCGCGGCGGTGGTCACGGCCCCGCTGACCCCCTCCCGCGCCCTGAGCGCCGAGGTTCTGGACGCCGCCCGGACCTACCACGCGGCCCTCCGCACCGCCCTCGACGAGGGACCGGGCACCCGCTGGCGGGAGCGGCGGCTGGACACGCTGACCGCCGCGCTGACCGGGGAGACGGGAGTTGTCCTCGCCCCGCTGGACGATCTGCCCGACCTGCTGGAGCGACTGCCGAACGCGCGTCTGCCCGACCTGAGCATCTTCACCCCCGGCGAGGTCAGCCGCCTGCGCGCCCTCGCCGACCGGGCGTGGCAACTGCGGGAGGACGACGACCCGGCGGCGCTGCTGGAGGCGCTGGCCCGCGAGGAGGGCGACCCCATTACCCCGAGGGCGGAACTGGACGCCGCCGCCGCGAGCCTCCACCTCGCCTTCGGGGACCTGGAAAGCGCCCGCGCCCTGCTGGAACGGGCCGCCCACGCCCTCACCGACGACCTGCCCCGCAGCCTCCCCGGCCTCGTCCTCGCGCGGCTGGGGCAGGTCCGCGACGCGCAGGGCGACCGTGACCTCGCCCGGCGCACCTATCAGGCCGTCCTCGCCCTCGGGTACGCGCCCGCCGTCGCGCGGGAGGCGGCGGAGGCGGGATTGCGGGAGGCGTTCCGGCTGGCGGAGGAGTCGTCCGGTCCCTGAGCACGGTCCTCCGTTCCGCCCTGGGGGGAAAGCACCCCCTTCAACTCATGGGCCACCGCTGTGAGAGGGGCCTGACACGGCGACAGGGCACCCGACGATGTGGCCGGATGCCCTGGGAGCGCGGGGAGGGGGAGGGTGGGACTACGCCCGTTTGCGGCGGCGCAGGCGGTCCATCGCGGCTTCGAGGCTCAGGCGCATGCGCTCCAGGGCCTGCGCGAGGTCGCCGATCTCGTCGTTGCGGTTCTGCTGCACGGGGCGGGTGAGGTCGCCCATCGAGATGGCGTCGGCGACCTTGACAAGTTGCTCGATGGGCCGCACGACCTGGCGGGCGGTGCGGACCGCGAGGGACGCCGCCAGGACGAGCGCCAGCAGCGCGATGGCGAGGACCAGCAGCAGCCGGTTACGCAGGGTGATGGCGGATTGCGTGTTGTCGACGCCCACGGAGATGCGGTAGAGCAGGCCGGGATTCTCCTCGCTGGCGGCGATGGTGGTGCGTCCGCCGCCGTCTTGCTCCACGACGCCCAGGCGGCTCACGACGTAGCTCGCGCGGGTGGACTTCTGGTTGGCCGGGTCCTCGGCGAGTTGCCCCAGCCGGGTGGCCTGCGCGGAGTCGCCCGCGCCGACCTCGGTGAGCTGGGCGAGCTGCTCGCGGTAGGCGTCGGCGGGGCTGCCCTTCGTCACGAAGGTGCCCGTTTCGGGGTTCTCGGCGAGGAACCCGGCGACCCGGCCTTGCAGGGGGCCGTCGAGTTCCGGGGTCGCGCTGCGGAAGTAGGTCGTGCCGTCGGGCAACTCCACTCGAACGAAGCCCACCGTCGAGCGGCGCAGCAGGGTGTCGAGCTGGGCATTCACCGTCTCCTGGTCGCGGGTGTCGAGGCCCGTACCCACGGCGATGGCGACCGCCTGCGCGTTCTGCTGCACGAGCTGACGCTGCACGTTGGGCATGATCGCCGTCAGGAGGCCCAGCGTCACGATGCTGGAGAGCACCAGCGGGGCGAGTGCCGCAAAGGTCACTTGCCGCACGAGGCTGCGGCGTGGCCCCAACTGGGCGCGCGGCTCCTCCGACACGGTGGTCAGGTACGTCTCGCCCGCCGCCTCCGGCTTCTCCTCGGCACGGGACGTGTCCTGAATCGTCAGCGCGCCCGTGAAGTCCGCCCAGGCGTCCCCCTCCGCCGGGGCGACCGTCACTGGGGCGACCGTCACTGGGGCGACCGTGACCGGGACGACGAGGCCGGGGTCCGCCAGGGGAGAGGGCGGTGCAAAGGGGTCGGAGGCGAAGGGACCAGCCGCGAAGGGGTCCGTCCCGAACGGATCGGGGGTGAAGGGGTCCGCCGGGGTCCTCGCCGGGGCGTCCGCGACGGCGGCAGTGCCCGCCCCGACGCCTGTTCCCCCGAAGGGCCGGGCGAAGGGTTCGGGTGCGAGGACCACGCCATCAGCGGGTTCGGGGGCCACGCGCCGGGGGGCCGGGGCCGGGGCCGTCTCCGGGGTGGCGAAGGCGGCGGGCAGCACCGTGGTCTCGTCGCGCACCTCCTCCAGCGCGGCGGGCACGCCCACGTCCTGAAGGACTTGCAGCAGCAGTTCCGCGCGGGGACGCCCGGTGGGCTTCATCAGGCGGCCCGCCCGCCGGGCGGCGAGGCGCGCGGCCTGCTCGGGGGAGAGGTGGAAGCGCGTCACGAGCTGCTCTTCGAGTGCCGGACGTACCCCCTCCGGGACCGGTTGTCGGATCACGACCGTGTACTTCATGGGTTGCCTTTCCTGCCCGTGACGCCGGGCGAGCTGTGGGAGGGAGTGCGGTGGGGTGGGCGGTGAGGGGTGGAGTGGGACGGGAGGCTGTTCACGCGATGCCCCGCTCGCGCAGGTGGCGCACGAACGCCTGGACCTGCGCCTCGCTGAGTTGTGCGGCGACCGCCGAGAGCAGGGCACCCAGCGTCGCGCCGTCCCCGAGGTCGTCAAGGGCGTCCTCCACCACGAACGACCCCATCGGGCCGAGGATCGCCGTGACGCAGGCCGTCACCACGCGGGCGGAGGCCTCCGTCACGGGCTGGCCGCGCTGCGAGGCCCGGCCCGCCCAGCGGGCCGCCTGCGCGACCGCCTCCACCACGTCGGGCACCGTGACGCCGGCCCGCCGGGCCACCTCCATCACGCCCCGCACGCCGTCCACGTGGTGCAGCACGCGCCACAGGGCGAAGGGCAGAGGCGTCTCTTCGCGCAGACCGGGCGGCCACGTGGGGACGGTGCCGAGGGTGGGGGCGGTCATGCGCCCTCCAGCCCGGCGGCGGCCCAGCCCGGCCTCGCCCGCAGCTCTGCGAGGGGCAGGTCGGCGACGCCGACCCCCAGCCGCGCCAGCGTTCCCTGGAAGGCGGCGAGGAGCGCGGGCCGCAACTCGGCGGCGCTGACCCCCGGCTCGACGCGCAAGCGCCCGCCCTGCACCCCGACCTCCCGCGCGAAGGGGTCGAGGCAGGGATGCGCCCCAGCGAGGCGCACGCTGACCGCCCGCCAGGCCTCGTCGAGGGGGGTGTGGGCGTGCGTGGCGGCGATGACCTCCGTCCAGAAGGCGAGGAGTCCCGCCTCCTCGGTGCCGGGCGCGGCGAGGGTGTGGCACGGGGCACCCGTCGGGGGCAGGGAGCCGCCCAGCGGACGACCCCCCTCCCAGAAGGAGCAGGCCCCGCCCGCCAGCAGGACGCCGGAGAACACGCCGTCCTCCAGCACGCCCCGCGCGTCCGGCCAGGTGCCCGCGTCCTGCGGCTTGAGGTGGCGGCATACCCAGACGAGTTCGGCGACGGCGGGACCAAGCGCTGCGAGCGTCACCCGCGCGCGGGGCAGGGCCGCCGTCATGGCTCCCCAGGCGAGGTCGCCCGCCGCCGTGAAGCCGCCGCGCAGGCTGCCCCGCACCCAGACGAAGCGTGCCCACTTCGTCCCCTGCTGCGCCTCGAACACGCCGCTCAGCCCCTGCGATTGCCGCACGGTGAGGTCCAGCGTCACCTCCGTCCACGGGTAATGGTCGGTGTGCAGCCGTGCATAGACGGCCTGATCGAGGGGGAGGTCGAGCGGCGGGACGGGCGGAGTCGGGAGGGTGGGCGCGGTGGGCATGGGGGTCTTCCGTGAGGCAGGGGAGGGGGGAGGGAGCAGGCCGTGGTCCGTCACCGGAACTTCACGGTCTGGGGGGTGGACCCGTCCATCAGACCGCACCGGCTCTTACGGGCCGCTTACAGGGGTGGGGGTGCCGGGAGAGTTGCCAGTCGCCAGTCGCCAGTAGCCAGTCGCCAGAGGGGGGGCTGACGGAGTTGACTCTTCCCCAAAGCACGAAAAACCTGCCGCAGCGTGGAGCTGGGCAGGTTCGGGGGAAGGGGTGGAGTTCAGCCGAGTTCGGTCAGCAGGTCCTGAACGCGGGCACGCAGGTCGCCGCGCTCCTGGGGGGTGCCGAGCTGGTGCAGGCCGCCGTGATAGGCGTCGGGATCGCCGAAGAGGCGGGAGAGGGCCTCGAACTCGCGCTGGCTGCGGAGCGAGGCGTCGTCCCGGAAGAGGGTCACGTACTGGTCCTGAAAGGCCCACTCGCTCAGCTCGCCGCTCAGGAAGGCGCGCATCAGGCGGCGGTACGGCTCCACGTTGTCGTCGGTCGCCACCGCACCCTCGCCGCTACGTCGGGGCACCTGCGCCTCGAAGACGGGCGCGAGGGCCTGCTGGGTGATGTCCCAGTTGTTCACCTCGAACTGCGCCTCGCCGTTCTGGAACAGGATGAACTGCGGGCTGTGGTGCTGAATGCCGGTGCGCTCGGCCACGTGGTTGCTCGCGGGCCGCCAGTCCACCACGCGGATGAAGCCCACGGGCAGCTCGTGCTTTTGCAGGAACGTCTCCAGCACCCCGAAGCCCTGCATCGTCTTGTGGCAGGTCCCCGCCTTGAAAACCGCCGCCAGCGGGTACTCCGTCAGAAAGCTCTCCACCTCTTCGGGGGTCGTCAGGGGCACGAGCACCTGCTGTTGCTCCGTCTGCTGCGTCGTCTGCGTCATGCCCCCAGCATACGCCCCGCTTTAGAAAATGAAGTGAGGCGGAACACATGGGGCGGCCAGCAGCCAGTAGCCAGCGACCAGCAGGAGGCCCGATCTTCCAACGCCTGTCGAGGAAGCCAGAGCAAAGGCAGGCGTGTCCATATTGTGCTGGCGGCTGGAAGCTGGTCGCTGGCCGCTCCTACGCATTCGGCTTGAGTAGGTGCCCCAGACAATGCCCGTAGCTCACGCCCTGGCGCGCGTCGGTCACGAGGTCCTGCACGCTGAACTCCTGCAGCACGGCGAGCATGGCGTCGCGCATCCGGGTGTAGACGGTGGCGCGGGCATGGCAGCGGTTCTCCTCCACGCACGGCTCATGCCAGTTGAGGCTGATGCACGAGAGGGGAGCGACGGGGCCGTCAATCGCCCGGACGACCTCGCACAGGGAGATGAGGTGGGGCTTGCGGGCCAGCGCGTAGCCGCCGCCGATGCCCTTCTTGCTCTTGACGATGCCTTTGGCCGTTAGTGCCGCCAGAATCCGCACGAGGTACGGGCGGTGGACGCCGGTCGCGTCGCTGATCTCCTCGCTGGCGACCCAGCGGGCGGGATCCTGCATCCCCAGGAAGCCCAGCGCCTGAAAGGCGTATACGTCGGTGGCCGAGAGGCGCATGGGGGGAGGATAAGGCTTGTGACCTGTGGCGCGTAGCTTGGATGAGGAGGAAGGGCGCTGACCTCACCTCACCTACGCAGGGACAAGGGGAAGTAGACTTGTCTACGGGTAAATCTGTATACAAGGGATGATGAGCAAGGGCGATTCAGTGACTCCGGCCAAGCGCATCAGAATGTTGGGCGGACGGGTAACGCTTGAGGTCCACCGCGAGTTTCAGCAGCACCTGTTCAGAGCACAGGAGACACATCCTGACTTGACCCTACAGGACACATTGCCCGTCCTCGTTCGGTTGTTGCGGGATAAAGAGGTATGGCAGAAGTTCATGGTGGAACTGGAGAAGGAATGACGTACACCACACATCTTGCCAACTGCTTCGAATGGCTGGCGGCACAGCCCGAACACTCATTTCACGCTGTGCTGACTGACCCCCCATACAGCGTGGTCGATTTCAGCCCGACGGAAATTGAAAAAATGCGTCATGGGGTGGGTGGCATCTGGCGCATCCCGATGGAGATTGGTGGCAGTGTTCGCCGTCCACAGCCGCGCTTCACCGTCCTCACCACCGAACAGAAGCGGCAGGTCTATCAGTACTTCCGCGACTGGGGACAGGTTCTCAACCCTACCCTTGTCCCTGGGTCGCATGTCCTCGTGGCGACCAACGTCTTGCTGTCGTCACGTGTCCAGACTGCGCTGGAAGATGCTGGCTTCGAGTACCGGGGACAAATCCTCCGCCTGTACCGCCCTTTTCGGGGCGGTGACCGTCCGAAGGGCGCTGAGGAGCAGTACCCCGATGTCGCGGTCACGCTGCGTGGTGCTCACGAGCCGTGGCTGCTGTTCAGAAAGCCGCTGGCGGGGAAGCTGCGAGTGTCTGACAATCTGGCACGTTGGGGAACAGGAGCGCTGCGGCGGATCAACCGGGAAAAGCCTTTTGTGGACGTACTTCAGTCGGAGAAGACCCCGAAGGCCGAGCGGGACATAGCCGACCATCCCACCATCAAGCCGCAGTCATTGCTCCGACCGCTCGCCCGCCTGTTGCTGCCGATGGGCCACGGAGTCATCCTTGACCCCTTCATGGGGTCGGGGGCAACAGTCGCGGCGGCGCATTCACAGGGCTTCGATGCTGTGGGCGTCGAGCTTGATGAGCACTTCTACGGAGTGGCTGTGCAGGCTATTCCGGCTCTGGCTGCTGTGCAGGCAAGGGACTTCCTGGCGCTTCCTGACGAGGAGCAGCCCAACCCCCTTCAGGCTGCGGACTGACCCCTGTGGCCTCGTCCGCGTCGGGGGTGGAGTAGGCCAGCGCGTCGTATTGGTCATCATGCTGCGCGATGAAGGATAGGAGGCGCTGCACACCGTGGGTGGTTTGCTCAACATGCGCCAGTTGGTGCAGCAATCCCAGGACAGCACGGTTTTGCTTGTGCCAGTCCCAGCCTGCTACCTCGCGCAGCAACTGATCCTGGGTCAGCACCCGAATGCCCCGGCCCTCAAGATCGGCACAGGCATCATCGGTGATGGCGCGTACGAACGCGGTGGCGATGGTTTCCAATCCTTCCAGAGCTTCAACGAAGCTGCCCAGCTGTCTGCCGAGGTTGGCAGTGGTAATCTCCAGGTCCTTCACCTCAACAGAAAGTTCCAGGTCGAGGCCCATATACCCGTCAACATCACCGAAGCGCCTCTGCCGCGCCGAGCCTGTCCGCACCTTATCTGCGATCACGTCAAGATGCGGGTACTGCGCGACCACGTACCCAAAGGCGATGGCCTGAAATACCGCCCCACCGTTTTCCTGCCTGCTGGCGATACGGGGGTACTCACCCACGATCTTCTCAAACAGGCGAACACGTCCCACCGGACGGGTAAAAAACGTGTTCTGCGGCAGGTGTGTCAGACCAAACCTGACCGCCTGACAGAAAGTATGAGAAAGCGTCCCCGGTAGGGGACACTTTCTGTTTGTGACAACTGAAAATGCCGCCGGGGACGCTCCTCGACTCTACCAGGCTGTCCTGGCTCAGCTCCAGAC